>JAQWSU010000035.1 GCA_029243025.1 Pirellulaceae bacterium
CGGCCTCACCGGTTTGCGTATCGAAAACCTCCGAAAACAACCTCCAATGAGCATGCTTTTTCAAATATCCGGTCGTTGTTGATGACGAAAGATTAGTCACACTGACATCAAGGTCTCGCACCACTTCCGTTTCGGCAATCAATGTCTGCCCATCGACACTGTCTCCAAACGTCACCTCAACGAGTTCGGGTTCTTCGACATAACTCAACTGAATGTCATCGATCCACATCTTGGCCGGATACCCTATCTCGGGGTCGCTGAAATAGGGTGACAGGTCGACATAAAAGCGAGTAAGAAGTTCCCAGTAATTGCCAGCTGGGCTTGTCGGATTCAGGGTGACCCCACCCGAACCGGACCGTTGGTCCTGCGGAGACTCATTTAAGACGACGTGTATCCAGTCATCACCCGCCTGGTCATGACGCAATACAAGCTTGTGATAGAAGTGCCAATTGTCTGACTCGACGACTCGGGAACTGTTCTTTCCAGGGTTGTAATGATAGGTGCCGACATCCATCGTGCGATAAATATCCGGATCGGCCGCATACTCACTTCGGAAACCGTCCTCGAAGCGAACCCAAAATTCAAGTCGGTTTGCCTGCATTCCACGTGGCAGAAAATAACCTTGATCGCTGTTGGATTGGCCAACCCATCCACCATTTTGGATGCCCTGTTTCACCCAAAAACCTGGAAGCCCCATTCCTGCGTCAAGGGATTCCACAAGCAGAGCTTGGCTTCCATTACGGCCTGCGTCCGGAGCGATTGAGAAAACGTTGGCCCCCGAATCACCCTTTGCTTGTACATGGGCAGCCGCAGTGCCTTGCGGAAACTCAAGCAACCAGTCTGCATCCGGTACTTCAGCCGTTTCAAAATCCAATAGCGTAAATTGACTCGCAAGCATACACCGGGATTCCAATCGCTGAAATTGCCGGGTCACTCTACGCGGGAAAAAGTTGGCACCGATCGCAGACATAGTCTTTCACTAACTTGCAGCAGGCGTTCAGCTTGGAAAGGGTTCGTTTTACCGACACGAGCATTGTCGAGAGAAGCATCGTCGTTTGACAGGTCCAAAACTCTCTATCAAGATCACAATTCCCCCTCAACAAGTCTTCTCGCAACCAAAGCTTATTGAAGCCTAGCTCACATCGCGTCGAGGTCAAATGCCCCCCCCCAATCAGCTTGACTTCAGATCCACACAAATTAGAGACTCGCTTAACCAGGCGGCCATCTTCCTCTCGTCCCCAATGAGAACTCCCCGCCGGTGAGTTTTAGATCATCTCCCAAACAGCAAGCGGTGACTGCACCTGGCAATGACAATCGTGTGCTTGCCAGCGATTCGAGCGATGCTCGATTGGCTGACGATTTACGAATTCCGTCGATCATTGGTTCCCGCGCCAAGGCAAGAAAAATAAAATCAACCGCAAAATGCGCAACAAGACAAGCGGATCCCCTCAGTCATCTACCACTGAAAGCCCGAACGTGAACCGCACCTTCGTTTTGACACGGTCGACGTTTTGCAAACACACCGCCTGACCGAGACTCCGAGGTCGGAGCCATCACTTTTTTCACGGCGTAGCACATTACGAATGATCGTGCCAGACTGCTCGAGAATGAGTTGGCATTTAAATAGAATTCACTCTAGGTCACAACAAGCTTGCAAGCCGTCATCGATTGCAGATGCAAAGCCTTATTGAAATGCCCACCGAAGTTGCTTCTAAACATCCTTCAGCACCGTCGTTCTATTAATGAACGACGCAGGAATCAAGCAAGACAACACTATTTGTTTGCTTTCGCTATCCAAACAAAAAATAAATATGCTTAAACCGCCGACGAGTCCAACCAAGGCGAATTGCGGAACGAGTTGCAACATTCGATCGACTTCCCAAAGTTGGTTGCATACTAAGGCAGTGCAAATCGGAAAGACTGCAGCAAGGGCGGCCCACCCGACCACACTCAAAACAAACCTCCGATATGGGATCTCAAATAGCTGGCATGCACCAATCGGAATGATCAATCCTGAAGCAACAATTTGGGCCATAAGCACCGCCACTGCCATTCCAATCGGACCGTAAAAATAGATCAATATTGAACCGCTCAGAAGCGTGATGAACGCCTCGGCAATTGCCGCTTTGACGAGCAAATGTAGTTTGTCTGCCCCACGCAGGACAGTTCGCAAACCACGCCCCGGCAGTAGTAAAACATTCCCCAAGGTAAGAACGCAAAGTACCGGATAGGTTTGGGATTCGTATTCGGGGCCAATCCATACCGCGATGAAGGTCCCACCCAATACGATGAGAGTACCTGCCGCACAGAGCGACATTGCCAGTAGAATTCGTGTTCCGAGCAGTAGAATCTTCTTGATTGCTTCATGTCTCTCCTGAGCAGCTAATTTGCTTGTGAGAGGATAGACAACACTGTTGATCCCCCGTCCCAGCTGCAAAAACTTGGTGCTAAACGACTCGGGAATCGAGTAAAAGGGGACGGCAGAGGGTCCGACAATCAGCCCAACCAACAGCGCTCCTGACCATTCCGTCACACGTCGTGCAATTTGCACGCAGTAGGTAATTCCGCCAAAGCGACAAGACTTGCGGGCGGTTTCTCGATCAAAAAACTTAATTGACAGGCTAAAACCATTCAACAATTTTTGAACGATGAGGAAGTAGAGCACCTGCACGACGGTTGTAACAACGAGCGTGACAACCGCCATCCCAATTAGACCCCAACCATATTTCAATACGATCACCATGCTAACGGCAGTGGTGACCTGCACGCCTACACCGAGGGCATTGCGTATGTCGAATCGATGCAGAGCAGTGATTACCGATGAAAACGTCTGTCCTACGAACCCGACTGCAACGGAGCAACCCACCATAAACAGGACATACTGGATTCTCACCGCATCCTTCACGTCCTGCGTAAGCATCCCCGGCAAAAAGACACTCGCGATCAAGGAGATAAAAACACAGCAAACGGCTAAACCACAGTAGATGTAAAAGGTAGTGACAACGACTCGCTCAACTCGGAGACGATCTCCTTTTGCCTCGTACTCAGCGATGTAGCGGACGCCAGCATTCCCCAACCCTATATCAGCCAACGCATAGTAGCCCGTAAAGGCCATTACAATCGCCCAGATACCGTACCGCTCCTGTCCTAAAGTATGGAGCAGGAACGGCGTCAGGAAGAACGTAATCACAAGCGCACAAGCTCTACCGATCCAATTGAGCAAAACGCTCCCAATCACCTTTCGTTTCTCAGACACGTTTCCGTCCGCCATTGATTTACCCACAGAGCGACTTACGTAGACTAATGAGATCACGTTCCTGCAAAACGCACTCAGCAATTTAAATTTCAGATCAGATTCGGTTCTTGCGTCGATTGATCATTCATAATTTGGTCAATTCGCCTTTGCACTCTCTTGCTGCTAAGCACAAACCGGTGCTTTCGAAAAAAATAGAGAAGACCGAAAGCATGCAACCAAAGTGATTTGGAGAAGACACCTTTTCTACTTATTTCTTGGGCATGATGTATAACGGTCACTGCTCCATCGATCAAGACGGTCCTTCCGCTCAACCAGGTTCGAAGGCAATAATCCACGTCCTCAGGAGCATAGAAAATCTTTTCATCAAGAAGCCCCACCCTCGTGATCAATTCGCGAGAAAAGAGCCAGAAAGCACTACAAGTGTAATCGACTTCCTGGGCCCTCACACAATTTCCAAAGCTCGATTCTGCTTCGCGCCGTTCAATGCTTCGCAGGTAGAAATAACGAGCTATTTTTCTTCCTAAAGTTGGAAAGGTGTCGGCTGATTTTTGGTAATTACCGCTGGCGAACTGAAGTCTTGGAGAAACGATACCAGCCCGCTCTTGATTCTTAAGTCTATCTAACAGCAATTCGAAGCTGTTTTCTTGTTGGACCTCAATATCCGAATCGAGGATAGCGACATAGTTTCCCTTGGCTATTCGCAACCCGACATTTCTTGAGAACGTCGTCCCGGTATTGCTTCCGAGAGGGACGACAGTGAGCGGTAGGCCGGATTCCCGAAGTCGGGCCATCGCTTCCAAAGATCCATCCGTTGAGCCATTGTCGATGACGATATACTCGCGTCTGAGGCCGGAAGCGTTGAACGCCCCCTCAAGCGATCCAAAAAGACGATCCAAGAATTCAAGTGAATTCCAGGTCAATATGACGCAGCTGACATCCAGGCTACTAGATTTTTCTTGCGGGACCGGAGGGCTTTCTAGAGCGTGCACAATTATGGAATTCCTCGTACGATCATGGGGCCAACCGAGTTAGCAATTGGCAGTGGCAAACGCCGCCAAATCTTGACAAACCGATCATATTTCCCCGATTCGATCCGCGTATCTTCTACGTTTCCGCGGCGAACATAATGCTGCCAATTCGCCTCTTCGGGGCACGCTCCCCACTGTTTCTTAAAACGATACGTGGGACTATCGGGACTACTGCGTCCAAAATCAAAACAGTTTTGCTCTCGCTCAATCGCGCGTTGCAACAATTCCCAATACATTAACATGTTGGCATTTGTCCGGTTGTACGCTCTCAGCGAACTCGCACTCGGCACTTCCGTTGTGCCTTCTCCGTGCAGCAACAACGCTCCAGCAATAGGTTTTGCCTCAATGAACCCAAGGCAGAATTCAGCCTGACCTGGCAGTTGCTCTAAAATGGCACGAAAAAGTTTCTTACCAAACACAGGCGTACCTAGATCACGCATATTCCTTGTGAAGACGCTATAGAAATCATCTAGTAGCTCATCATTTCCCCACTCGATACGCACATCTTTCTTTTTCGCATTTCGAACTTGGTTTCTAACCTTGGGCTTGAAGTTATCCCAAAGTTCCGAACGGTGCTTCGGCAAGGGAAGTCGCATATGCACCTTGCTCCGCAAGGTGTGTTTCAATTGATCATGCGGCTCAAAGTCTTCGTTACGAAGCTGCAAATGCCGAACGCCCGTTTTGTCCGCCAGTTCGACGGCTTGGGTGATCAAACCTGTTCGCACCTCGCAACTGTCGGCAAGAAAACCACCTGTATTTAAGTAGGGAAGGCTGACCAAATGGGCACCGAACAGGGGACTTTTGACGTGAACTAACGGCAAGATCCCGAGACACTGCCCCTCTTTGGTCGCCTCCACACAGTAGGGAGTTTGCCCGAGTCCTTGCTGCAGAATCATCATCCATCTTGGGTGACGACTCGCGCTGGAGGATGCTAATTGAGAATACAACGCCTCCCAGTCTCCCATTCGCGATGGAAAACTCGTCCTATCATGGACCCGATATGTAATGGCCCGTTGTTCGTGTTCCATGTAGTCCACTGGGATTCGTTTTGAACGCATTCGCTGGGTCTCTTGGATAATCAGACCATTGTTAGTATTTTATCGACGGGGACCGCACACCAATTTTCCAGGGCCATGATTTCTACAGGGTCATAGTCCTAATCCTCGGCGAGTAATTCATCGTAAATGGAGGTAATTCGTTGCATTCGTTTTTGAAAACTGTACTTTGACTCAATCGTCGCTCTTGCCTCAGCCCCCAGGTTAAACCTCAATGACTGGTCCGCCAGCAGCTCAGCAGTCTTGAACGTGAGCTCCTCTTGATTTCCAGATTCAATTAAGAATCCATTCGTGCCGTCTTCAATAATGTTCGGTAATCCTGCGATGCGAGTTGCGACCACAGGAACGCCAAAAGCCATTGCTTCGAGCACCACGTTCGGCAGCCCCTCTCGCAAGCTGCTGAGTGCGAAAACATCCATCGCCTGATAAAGCGCACTTGTGTCCGCCACAAAACCAGTCAGCTTTATTCGATCTTCTCTTCCCAAATCAATGACCAGCTTTTGGAGCTCATCGTATTGATTGCCCTCACCAGCGATCAATAAATGTACGTCAATCCTCTCTCGCAGCAGCTGATCCACGGAGCGAATGAGCATGTCGAATGCTTTTTCTCGCGCCAGACGCCCGATTGCTCCAATTACGAGAGAATTCACGGGTATGCCGAGTTGTTTTTTTGCGTCGGATGCGGTAATTCGTCGCTTGTACTGTTGGGTATCGATCGCGTTTTCGATCAATGTCACGTTTTTCTGGGGCACACCCAGTCGCCGGCAATCTGCAAACAGATCTTCCGAAACACAGATCACTCGTTCGTATTTTGGCAGGCAGAAACGGTCAACAGCATAGTACATGCGAGCCCGCATCTCGGCCGAGACCCACCCATGAACTGTGGTAACGAGTCGCATCGGCCAAAACCGGCGCAGGATCAGTCCCAACAGATTACTTTTGTAGTCGTGTGCGTGCCAGATCGTCACATTTTGCTCACGGCAGACTTTCAGACACCGACGAACAATGCTGATATCCTTCAAGCCACGATCATCGATGGCAATGCAGGGCGAGGATGCTTCCGCCGCTCGTTGCTCCAGTATTTCAAACCCAGGATCTCCAGGCGTTCTCATGAACGCACAGATTCCGTGATAACCGAGATTTGTCAGGAAGCGATGACTATTCACTACGGTCTTATCAATTCCGCCCCCTGAACCAACAACCACCCTGGCATGCAAAACCACAGGAAGATCCGCAACAGGTTTATCTTCCGTTGAACAGTTTGAAATCGTAGTCATTAGATTTGAAGGCATTGTCTTTCTCATTTCTTGGGATCAACGCGAATCCAACCAATACGAGCGGATGAGTCGTGCAGACCGTTGCTGGCACGAAACCTAAAACGCCAGACCCCAGTAAACTTTTCCCCTGGATCAAATTGAAACGATCCGCTAAGGGCATCCAACTTCAGGCGAGTGCCAGCTGGAGGCTCATTCAGGATCGAAAAACGTAACTGCCGACCGTTCCGATCGGCCGCAACCAAAAGACCATCTACCGGCACGCCGGCAGTCGTTCGAATCGAAATGCCACCCAGGACATCAACATCAGTATTTGCCCTCGAACCTTGAAACTCCAAACGTACAAACGCACCGCTGTTTGACATGTCCAACGCACCAGAATTGCCATAGATGGGGCGCAATTCAAGGTAAGGGTCCGGCATCTCGCCGGTAGCTGGCACGAACAATAAGCCCACGTAAAATGTCCGTCCTGGTTTCATTTTCTTCTTCAGCGAGACCCGTAGTGATACTTGCCTTGCTTCACCTGGCCGCAGGCTCAACTGCCCTGTAATCGGTCGGCTTGTATCGAAATCCAACAACTCTACCTTTAGTTGCCGATCGCCGCGAAGTTGGATCTCTCCAGCAACTTTTGAGTGACTGGCATTTTGAATCGTCGCTTGAAGCCAGACGGGCTTGTCAGCAGGCAGATTGACCATCTGTCCGGGAACGCAGTTTTCGATCACCACGGTCACATCAGAGGGCTCAACGTATGACAACCGAATGTCATCAACGAACATTCGTACCGGATACGGAATTTCCGGGTCTTGGAAGTAAGGCGTGCAATCGATATACAATCGCGTCAGCAATTCCCAAAAATTGCCATTCGGAGACGTCGGATTGAGAGGAACTAACGCTGCAGAACTTCGCTGGTCCTGAGGAACTTGATTCAAGACAACATGAATCCAATTTCCATTTGCACGGTCATGGCGAATCACGAATTTGTAGTAAAAGTGCCAATTGTTCGACTCAACCACACGGTTGCTTTTCTTGGCCGGATTGTAATGATAGGTTCCCACATCGATCGTCCGATGGATGTCGGCTCGAGCCGCATATTTTTCACGAAATCCATCATCGAATCGCACCCAGAATTCAAGACGATTCGCGCGGATTCCGCGCGGTAGAAAATAGCCATCATCACCGTTGGATTGGCCTACAAACCCACGTTTTTTAACTCCCTTCTTAAGCCAAAAACCTGGCAAGCCCATCTGTTGATCACTGGATTGGACCAAGAGAGCGTTTCCCCCGTTACGACCTTCTCCGACAGCCAAACTCAAAACGTCCCCGCCACTATCACGTTTTGGCTCGAGAAAAACCCCTGTGAACCCGTCCTCTTGCTTCAACATCCAATCTTTGTCGCGCAACTCTTCGCCCTCAAAATCAATGATGTCAAATTGACTTACCACGTCATCGATTGGCGATGCCCCATCAGCGCGAAGAGGTCTAGACAGCATCACGATCCCAATCGCTAAGCAGATCATAAGTCGGCCTGGCGAAGGCGACCTAAACACGCCGCGAAAACTAGTGATGAAAGACATTTCCATATTTCTTCGAGCCTTCATTTACCTCAGTCGAATATCAAGCAACTTGGCAATGACAACTACAAACAAAAATCAAGAGACCGAGTGACTAATTTGCTTCACAGCCTCGATCAGACGAGCCACATCGTTCAGATTGCTATAGAGTCCGAAACTCGCCCGTGTCGTCGGGGGTAAATCAAGCGTTTCATGGGCAGGTTGTGCGCAATGATAACCACTGCGCACGAAGATCTTAAAACGATTCGAAAGGATCCGCGCAAGGCCATGAACCTCAATTCCATCAATTCCAAAGGAAACAATCGCGCCTCGGTCCTCAGGATCACTGGGCCCGAACAGTCGGACGCCTGGAATTTCCTGCAGCCTTTGCATCGCTTCTCGCACGAGCTGCTGCTCATGGCTATGAATCGCTTTCAGCCCAACGGAATCTAGGTAATCGCAGGCGGCCGCAAAGCCGAAAACACCTTCAATGTTGGGAGTCCCAGCCTCGAATTTCCACGGGGGGTTATTCAGAACAAACCCGTCACGGTGCACCTCACTGACCATAGCTCCGCCAAGGTGAATAGGCCTTAGTTGTGACAACAAGTCGCTCTTCCCGTATAAGACGCCAACCCCCGATGGCCCACACACTTTGTGTCCCGAAAAACATAAGAAGTCGCAATCGAGCGCGATTACATCCAGCGGCAAGTGAGCCGCAGATTGACTGGCATCTAACAAAACTCGACAATCATTTGCATGAGCCATTGCGATGATTTCTTGAATCGGGTTCACCGCTCCAAACGCATTGGTAATGTGCGCAATTGCCAAAAGGTTATTCTGCTTCGTTTGGAGCTTGGAATTCAAGTCATCCAAGTCGATGCGACCGTCTTGCAGCAACTCAACTGCCTCGCCATTGGTGTACTCAATCCAAGGCAAGTAATTGCTGTGGTGATCGCCCACACTGTAAAGAACCTTTGTAGACTGGCCACTACTGAGAGCCACAAGGTTGATAGACTCAGTCGTATTGCGAGTGAAGACAAGATTACTCGCTTCTGCGTTGATGAAGCTAGCAATCGTATCTCGAGCAGCCTCAAATCGATCTGTCGCTTCATCGGCCAACTGATGAACGCCACGGCTGATATTTGCCGTATACGCCTCATAGAATTCCACCACGGCATCAATGACACACCGCGGCTTTAAGCTGGTGGCGGCCGAGTCAAGATAGGTAACAGCCTGACCATCAACTTCGCGATCCAGCAGTGGAAAGTCCCTGCGAACAGCAGAGACGTCGAAGCTAGAAACGTCGGATATCCGCATAGCATTTCCTAGTTAAACTCAATGGATACCGCCTTTAATTTGGACAAACCCAACAACAACTACCGTTCAACGGTCCAGGCACTTGGCAGAATGGAAGTGCTCACACTTCCCTACTTTCCCGCCGCCTGATTGATCAAAAAATGGGAAGAACTCTTACAGTGGCGAAACTTCCCCGAGGCTTCCGGTATGATTCTTTGGACCCGCCGAACTTTCAACATGCCACCGCCCAGAACTTGCAGACATGCTTGCTGCAACTCTGATTCGTCAACGTTTTCGTAATTAGCAACATACAACAATTCCCACCTTCCACTGCGTTTCTCGACAAGCTGGAAATCAAAAACATCATCAAATTTGGTGAAAAACTCAGCCACAGCTTCGGGCGTAATCCAACGGTCATCAATAACGAACGTATCATCCACTCGTCCCTCAAGCGTGATCCGTCGGCTGGTTCGCCCACAATCGCAGTTGCGATTGTCGACCCGTGCCACATCACCGACCTGGTAACGAATGAGCGGCATAACAAAATTGTGAAAATCGGTCACCGTCACACTGCCCAGTCCCCCAGACTCGACGGCAGATCTCCGATCTGTTGTTTCGATGAAGAATTGATCTTCGAGCAGGTGCATTCCACTTTTTTCTTGGCAGTCGAACGCCATGTTTCCAAGCTCGAGAGAACCGTAATGCTCACGAACTGAGCCGCCCAGATGGGACTCAATAAATTGCCTTGCCGAGCGGCTCATGTTGGCTCCCATCGGCCGAATTTCGGGAATCCGCAACTCCAACTGATTTTCTTTGACAAACCGGGCCAACCAAATCAAATACTCGGGCAGCGCGAACAACAAAGCAGGACGCAAATCCGAAACCGTTTTCACGTACCTCTCGAGCTCGACTTCCATTGCATCACCCCCGCTGGAATCGAGGGGTGGCAAGATCGTCGCATTGTCAATCCAATTGTTCATGACCAGGCCGCGCAGATCACTGATCAAACTTGGTGAAAGCAACGAGCCTTCTCGCAGCATCTTCAAAAGGTGACGCGAGACGGTACGTTCCCGCATGCCTTCAACACCGCAGACGACACTACATGCATCCGGGGGAATGGTAAGTTGCCGCTTGCCAACACGATAAGACGCATCCTCTGTTTGGACGAACAGTTGGGTCGCTCGAGCATGGTCCCGTCGAGAAAAATCCTGAGCAATCATCAAACGATTCGTGGTACCACGCGTACCCAGAAATCGCAGGTCTTCCGCGTTTACATCTTCCGACAACATTCGATCGGGAAAGTTGAGTTGGATATCCTTTTTGGTCGTAATTGGTAACCGAGAAATGTCATCCAAACCTCGAAGACTTTTCGGATCGAACCCTGCTTCACGAAACCGATCGCGATAAAACGGCACCTTTTCCGCAGCATGTTCGACTATCGCTTTGAGAGAAGAGAGCTGCAACTCACGGATCTGATTCCTTGACCGACGCTGCCATTTTTGTATCGATCGTCGCATCTGCCAATAATTGCTGCGGGTGACTTTCAGAGCGACGGGTAAACAAGAATTGAGAATAAAACTGTACATTAAAATAAATCATTCAAACCCGAGGATCGCGGCAAACCGATTGAGCAACGTAAGGAGTCAAGAAACAGCGGCCAGTTGCTCACTCGCAAACAACTCCTCCACAGTTCCAATCACTGTTTTCGCATTTTGACTCCAATTCAAATCATTCTCAACCCTTAAACGAGCTGATGCAGCGAGTCGTTCACAGCGTTTATCATCCGCAACTACTTCTTTGAGTGCGTTTTCCAAGGAGGATTCGCTCTCCGGTTCAAACAGCCAGCCCTCTGAACCGTGAGTCAAGATGTCCCGAATATTTGGCATATCGGGCGCCACCGTCGGCACGCCCATCGCCATGTACTCCAAAATCTTCATGGGGGAAGCATAGAAAGTTGCTCTCGGACTAACGGCCACGTTCATGGACGCGATGTATTCACAAATCTCAGCATGACTAACTCGTCCAGTAAAAGTCACGTGATCGGCGATTCCCAATTGGTCGCATTGGGACTTCAACGCATCCTCACTTGGCCCGTCACCAACCAACAGCAAGTGCAAATCAGGACGGTCACGGCGGAGTCGCGCGAACGCATTAACAAGCATTTCGACCCCATGCCATGGCCGAAGGATCCCCACAAAACCGAGTACAAATCGATCAACAAGACCCAACTTGGCCTTTAAAGCATCAGCTTTCAACGAAGGATCAAACTGTTCCGGATTTGCTCCGTTCGGCAATACGGTAAGTTTCTCGGTTGGAACCTCCCGGTCGGATACAAGAAAATCTCGCAGCGGCGTTGACACCGTGAAAACATGATCGGCCTGGGCGCATATCTTCTTCTCATAACTGACAGCCATACTTGGAAACTTCAACGGCATCTTTTCATCATATTGAGAGCGTTCAAACGCGACGGGGGCATTCACTTCCAGTACGACGGGGATTCCATGATGATTGGCCGTTGCCGTTGCTGCGGTGCAGTAGCTGTTGTAGCGGTCATAAATAAAATCGGGCTGAAATTCTCGAATTGCGCGTGAGACCGATCGCGAACCAATTACATTGTACCCAAGCTCCGCTAATTCATAGACGCTTTCGGGCATGAGACGACTAACCCAGGACCAACGTCGTTGGCCTTGCGTCTCCTGGTTGCTTGCCTCATTCTCCCCTGCCAACGCAACGATTTCGACTTCATGCCCAAGTTGACGGAAAGCACGAATCATCTCACGAATGTGAATGCCTTCCGCTCCGTCCGCCAACGTTCGGTGGTGGTAGAGAATACGCATAAATCACCTACATCTTTAACCAATTGCCGCCGGAACATCGGCGTGAGAATTACATCCCATCAACTCGTCTGAAATCACCTCGGGACGTTCACCATCAATAAACATTCTGGCCCAAACTTCGAAATTAAACATCGTCCACAAAGCTTCCGTGTGGTCGCGTTGGCCTTGCTGATGCTCGCGAAGTAATTGTTCGATACATGACCGACTGAGTATGTTTCGGTCTTCCACTCGATCATCGATCAGGATCTGTTTAAGCGTGCTATCAAAACCACGCTTGAGCCAATCATTGAAAGGAACAGGAAACCCGGTCTTCTTTCGCCGCCGAACCGACTCGGGTAAGAACTTCGCCATTGCATCCTTCACAATGCGTTTACCAGCTTGTTGCCGCACCTTTAAGCGATTCGGAACGTTAACGGCAAATTCAACAAGGCGATGATCAAGAAACGGCACTCGACTTTCGATCGAAGCGGCCATACTCATATTATCCTGTTTCATCAACAGTTCGAGCAGGTAGGTTTTTTGGTCCGTGTACAGCAGCCGGTCGAGCGTATTCTTTGTCTTCCGATGATTGTAAAAGCGCAGGTTGTCCGCATAAGGGTCGACATGCCTTGTTCGCGCATAAAAGTCGGGGGTAAACACCGCTTCATGAATTCGCTGAGGAAAAATCGCGTAGAAATTGTCAAAAACAATTTCAGCTGGATCCATCGAATGCCCCACAAAAGTGTGGCTAATTTTCTTCTTCAGAGACAGCGGCAAGGGCCATTTCCAAAGCGTGTGCTTTAGTCCTTGCTCACGAACAATTTTCGGAAGCATCGCGTTGTAGGGCTTGCCCCAGCGCATATTGAAAAGAGTCGCCCAGTACCGATCGTACCCGGCAAACAATTCATCGCTTCCCTCTCCCGTCAACACAACGGTGACATGCTCTCGAGCTAATTTTGCCACATGGTAGAGCGCAATACTTGGAGATGAACGAATGGGCTCGTCTTCATGCCAGGTCAGCATAGGCAGTGATTCAAAGAACGCTTTAGGGGTCAACACCACCTCGTGATGATCGCTATCTAAAGTTGCCGCGACCTCTCGAGCGAAGTCGAACTCACTGTAGTAGTCCGCCTCGAAACCAACAGAAAAGGTCTTTAGTTGCCCTGGCATTTCCCGCGCCATGAGCGATGCGATGCTACTCGAGTCAAGCCCACCACTTAAGAATACACCGAGCGGCACATCGCTCATCATCCGTTGTCGTACTGAATCCTGAAACAGTTCCGAGAACTCATCAACCAGATCCTCATCCGAACTGGTTTGATGATCAGTGGGTAATGGAATATCCCAATACTGAGTAATGCGAGCTTGCCCATTACGGTACACCAAGTGATGTCCGGGCATCAGTTTCTTAATTCCCTTAAAAAGGGTATCAGAGCCAGCGAGGTAGCCAAACGTAAACTGCTCGGGCACTCGTTCTTCGTTAATAGACGCTTCGATCCACTCAGAGGCCAAGACCGCCTTGATTTCCGAAGCCAATACTAACGACCCTTGGCACTCAGCATAATAAAGAGGTTTGATACCCAAACGATCTCTCGCAACAAAGAGCGTTTGATTGTCTTTATCCCAAATTGCAAAAGCAAACATTCCATTAAATCGTTTGACGCAATCTGGTCCCCACTCTTCGTAGGCGTGAAGAACCGTTTCCGTATCACTGTTTGATCGGTATTGATGACCTCGCGCCTGCAGTTCGCGGCGTAATTCGAGATGGTTATAGATTTCGCCGTTGTAAGTGATCCACATCGAATCATCTTCATTTGGCATCGGTTGACGGCCACCCGCCAGATCGATGATACTTAAACGAGCGTGGCCTACCCCAACAACCTCTGCCCCCTTCTGAAACACACGAACGCCACTTGCGTCTGGACCACGATGATGCATTGCGTTCACCATGGCCGTCAAACTTAGATCAACATCACCATGGTTTGAATTCGAAATCAGTGCTGCGATGCCGCACATTTGTCTTCTCCTGATTCCATCTCGTTCTCTTCAGACTGAAATCGACGGTAACTAACCGTAAGGATTCAAAGCGAACCTATAGGACGATTCAATCACCGACAAAACTCGACTTGTCACTCTCCCGAAACAACAACACTCATTGAATTCCCCAAGAAGCCGTACCCATTGCTTAGCGATCACAAGATCTCGTCAAAATAAAGTCGGATGTTGCTTCGCTTGTGCATTCTCCCGACTAATCCTAAGCTGCTCAAAGCGGTTCATGAGGTCTTCACACAGTTCAGCAATTGGAGGCGACAGATTCAAGTTGGCCCCAAGGCCTATCGACTTAGTACTCATCGCTGCAGTCACGGACGACCGTGGATAGGGCAGTCCGAGAAACGCATACAGCAAACGGAAACCCGATTCTGGGAATCTACAAATCTCGTCATAATCGATCAGCATGACACTCGGCAGCTTCGACAAATCCTGCTCGAAGTAAAGCATGTTTCTTGCGTACCACATCAATGCTTGAGCATCTGCGGCAGAGAGGTTCGGTTTACAATACGGTTTAATCGTGGAAACAATCTCGTCGGACACCCCTTCGGAACGCCAATTGGATTTCCGTTTTTCCAACAGCGACTGAAGATTGTAGTGCTGCGTTTTAAATTTATTGACATGGGAATTGACCGAATCACGATAGTTTCGATAGATCCATATCGCCTTAGAACCGTTGAACGAGGCTAATAATTGTGCAGCTCGATGACTTTCAACAATCGGCTTCGAAATAATCAATGGGAAAGGACATTCCGAGACCAGTTTCCGTACCTCCTCCGTCTTCCGAAGACGAATTCGATTGTTGGTTTCGGTTTCATCAAGCTGACTCAACGCTGAATATTCATGGAACACTTTGGCTCGAAAATCCCGATCCAAGCAATCCAACAGCATAGTCGTCCCCGAGCGTTGACAACCGAATACAAGCAGGAATTGCTTTTCATCATTCTTGGCGGGAAACATGCCCCACGTCACATTCTTGGCTGCATCCCGAGCGCGAGACTTGATCTCTGGTAGAATTTGAGTAGGTCTGACCATAATTTTCCCGAAAACGTTTTCTAATCATCTGCTGGACTGCTAGGCGGTGCGTAAATATACGACAAGATCCACTACAAAGTGGGGACAGACTCAAAATCGGTTGCACGCACGCGAATCTCCTCTTCGCCCTCTTCGAAACGTGTCAAATCAGTGGATCCTTCGATTTTCAAGAAGGCACAAGCCAGAGCGACCCACCAGTAGGTCCATTCAGACGATAAAAATTCACCAAAAACAGTATTAATCGACAAGGCAGTACAACTGGCAATAAGCGCAACACCACAAAACTGAAACTTGTCCGAATCGGTATTCGCCCACATTTTCCGACAGAGCGTAAAAAATGGGATGCCTATCATCATCAATTTCAGCGCGAGCCCCTGTAAGCCCCACTCGCAGGCATCATTGATGTACCCGTTATGAACCGACTTTTCCGAGTCGATTCCCAAGTAACGCGGACCAAAAATCTTTTGAAATGCATCCCCCCCGTTACCAAGCGGATAATCCTTGATAATCCGAATCCCTGCTTTCCAATACTCGATCCTTCCCGAAGCGGAACCATCCCTATCCTCTGCGCTGGCAAAGGTTGTTTTGAAACGGGTAATAATCGTCGAGTCACCAAGCAGCATAAAGAAACAAAGGCCACCAAGACACAATGCATAAATGGCAAGTCGTTTCATGCGTCCAGTCGAAAAGATAACAAACGTCGGGGCTGCTACGATCAGCGACAAGAAGGAGCTCCGGCTATTACAAAGAAGGATCAAATTAACAATGAACGGCATACAAATAACAGACATGATCTTTGTTTTGATCCTGCCAATGAAGAACAAAGACCCGACCAAAGGCAAGGTTGTAACACAGAGTGATGCCAAATAGTTCGCATCCTTTGCCCCCGGCACTCCCATACCTTCCAGCCTACCGGCCGCCATGGCTCCACGCGAATTAATCGTTGCCTCATACCCGACATACGAACACCCCAACAAGATCGCGACCAAGACGATTCCAAAATCGGATCGATTCTTGATAGCGGATCGCATCACAAAAAAGAGCAACACAAACTTCAGCAGGAGCGTGTAGGCCCAATTACTTATGGCAAGACTCGGCGCCAACAGATAGTGTACAAAGGTTGCATTCAGGACAAAGGCAAGAACAATCAGGGTAACCAGCCTAGAAGCCCGGCAGGGGGGCAATTGTTCCTTACCAAAATGCAGAATAACTACAACCAACAAAAGTAAGCTTGCCAGCAAGGTCCAACGCGGTCCTGCCAGCATCCCCGTTTTCCCCCACCACCAAAAAGCTGGAGCGGCGAAGAAGGTCAGCATATAGAGCACGACACCCCAAACAGGACGCCGAAACGCAAGTCCCGTGAATAGCACGAACAACAACAACCAGACGATTGCGGTAAGACTCATTGCAATATTTCATCCACGAGGGGACTTGGCAACAACGATCACTGGGACAGCGGTAAACAACGTCGTGGCTGAGGGCACGTGACGAAACGAGCATCGAGTGGGACGTCCGAATCCCACCGACACAACACCTCACAGAATCCGATAGACACTTCCTCTAACGACTGCACCAGAGCCAAAAACCAAATGCTCAGACGGTCGGTGATTTGTATTTCATTGCAGCAGTCGATTAACAGAAACGGCCAACGACCGTCGCCTTCTTTGAACTTGAGTGACAACCAAATCCATGGCACAACACTCTGCCTACCGAATATAACACCGTTTCGCAGCATAACTGAACCTAAGCGAACACCGAGTCAAACAGAATATCCCAACCGACGACTCACATCGCCGGCAACAATTTTACAGACCCGCCGCTCATACCAGGAAACCTTGGTCTTTCCGCTCGCGCCTACGCGGCGGGACAATACGCGTGAATCAATTTTCATCCCAATCACCGCCTCCAGTTTTTCGATCGCCTGACCGCCGGCAGTGACATCCTCATACTTAAGCAACACCGATCGAGAATCCAATTGATGATTGAGAAAGGTATTGGCAAGATAAGCCCAGATTGCGAAAAAAGACCAGGCATTTCGAACTTGATGATGCGGATACACGGCACACCAATCCTTACCTTTATAAGACGCATAGGCATCGAGCGGGTTACGCACGAGGAAGACAAAGATAGAATCGGGATAGAGCCAGCGCAGATATGTTGCATGATGAGCGCTGAGCCGAACCCATTTCGCCCCCCACTCGTTAAACCCCAATCCCTTGGCCGGTTTTCCAAGTAGCCCTTCAACAAATTCCATATGGGTCTGTCGTAAGGTTGAAATCCCGGGATTAAGATTCGCTATCCATTGTTGCGACAAATCGCCCGACATGTTTTGGATTGAATACTTTAAATGAGGGTCATCTTTTGTGATGCCTGAAATGGTGGAAGCCAATCGACAGATTGGAATTCGATCACCGAACGGTTCTCCCCACATCAAACGCTGCCGATCAGAACAGATCAAGCGTTGTAGAAGAGTTGACCCAGATCGCCATCCAGCACTCAACAAAAATACGGGACTCGAACAGACCATTTCGTAATCTTCGTCGGTTCCCATCGACTCCAGATTCGAGACCCCCTGCTGGAGGTCCTCACCCCGCATTTCGCGAGGCACAAGTCTTCGGATAATACCGCCAGAAAAATCTCTCATGAAATGCCTTGGTGCGAGATGCGAACGTCGCGGAGAGTCCAAAGAGCAGGTTCTTGACGATACGACTGAACTCATCACTGGTCACTCACCAAATCAAAAACTTGTTCGAGTCGGCCTGCCAGGTCACTAACACAGTATCGCTCGAGGCGTGCAGGATCACCTTCCGCAGAACAAGTACCTGTTTTTTGGTGGATCTCAAATGCGTCAAAC
Source organism: Pirellulaceae bacterium (assembly GCA_029243025.1). Taxonomy (NCBI): domain Bacteria; kingdom Pseudomonadati; phylum Planctomycetota; class Planctomycetia; order Pirellulales; family Pirellulaceae; species Pirellulaceae bacterium. The sequence goes on from JAQWSU010000035.1 coordinate 18,214, forward strand.
AAACATTTCGAAATCGCCTCAATATCACGAGTCTCAACTGTCCAACCCCATTGCTCGCGCTTAATCATCGAGTCGACAGCACCTTGGGGATCACAAAGAGCCAAGACCCGCTTGCGAGTGTACGCATACTCATAAAGTTTTGCCGGAATTTGCAATGTGGTATCCGGCTGTACAAGCAGCAACAAATCAGAAGCACAAATCACCTTCATGACTTCGGCATGCGGTACCCACTCTTTCCAGGTGAGACACGTCTTAAAACGATGATCGGATAACAACCGAGTCAATTCAGGATCCCGAAGATCACACGAACCAACAAATTGAATATGAATCTGACTTGGGTCCAATTGTTTTGTCTCGAACAATCTTTGAACCGCAAGTAAAAAAGAAACCGGAGTGCGCTTTGCATAGAAACTGCCGGTGTGCGTTACGGTGAAACGCTCATTCCCCCCTGAATCCAAAGGGGAAATGTCTCGAAAATCTTCAGGATCCACACCACATGTAATCACTCTCACTTTTTCTCGCGGAACTTGAAACCTTTGGACAAAATCCTCCGCCAATTCATCGGTATTTGCAATTACAAGGTCACTTTTTCGGAGCAAAAACTTTTCCAAAGCTAGATCAATTCGATCAAGCAAGAAACCTTTCTGCTTTTTCCACGGATTGCTGCCCCAGGGATCCATATAATCAATGACTAGCGGCTTACGAAACCAAAACTTGAGAGCATAACCAACAAGAAAAGCGGTCCAAGGCTTTCCAACCGCATAGATCACGCGAGGTTTTTCTCGCCGCATTACCCGCGCACCTTGCCAAACGCTTGCAGGAAACCAACCTATCCTAGCATCCGGCATTTCCAGGAGATCCGAAATGAAGTCCTTGATTGATTGCCAGACTCCTTTTTTGCTTTTACCGTTTTGCTCCTCCACATTGGCAGTTGGCTCGTTCCTTTCGATTGTTGCCCGATTCCGGAAGCACGCATCTCGAAAGTCTAATAACAGCTGCAGAATGTTAAGTCGAGCGGCCCGACTGATCGAAGATGCTTGAAACAGTTCAGAGTCGCGGGAAAAATCAGCCTGCGAGGGTCGAGAAGTCAAAAGGTGTACCTGCCAATTTTGCGAACGAATGTTTTCAAGAATTTTGTAATTCCTGATTGCACCGCTGCTCGTCAAAGGAGGCAAGGAATAAGCAATTGCCAAGACACTTCCTTGGAATTGTCGTGGCGATCGTTTCGACTGCTCTTTGCTCGATGGACATTTTTGATCCGTGGAAACCATGAAAGAAAGCCTTGAGAACCAATTAAGGGAGGAATGGGGAAACGATCAGGCATGAATCGCATTGCTTAGTTTAGAATGCGCTCCATTGAGTACCATCATCGGCTACAAACGCGCCCATAGAGCGATTCATAGTCTCTAACCATCCTTCCGACTCCATAGTTATGTTTGAAGTTAGCTTTGGCGGCGACTGAAAACTGATCTCGCATCGCATCATCCTGCAACATTTGCACCACCGCCCGAGACAACGCCTCGGAACACTCTGGTGGAACCACCATCCCACATTCGCAACCGGCTTGTCCAATCACGTTCGCGTGATCGCCCACATCAGTGACAACACAGGGAATGCCCAACGACAGTGCCTCAAGGACCGCCTGACTCATTCCCTCACTCCGACTTGAATTGACATAAACATCCATGCACGATAACCAACTACCGACGTCGTTTTGGTTACCGGCAAAGTGTACAAATGGGGCGACACCCAGAGCATTTGCGTGACGTTCCAGTGACGCACGCCGGGGACCATCTCCAACAATAAGCAAGTTCACATGAGGCAACTGTTCGCGAACGATTTGAAATGCAGATATCAACCGATCGAATTGTTTCACATCAGACAGCCTTCCGATCGTCCCAATCACCATAGTATCCGGATCGATTCCGAGAAATCTCTTGACAGCATGACAATTTCCGGCCGTCGGTGCGTCAACGCCATTGGGGATAACTTGGATTTGTTCTCTCGGAAAACTGGTTAATTCTGAAACGGTGTGCCGTGTTGCATCCGCAACTGAAATTACGGAGTCGGCTCGCCCCAAAGCGATTTTCATCGCTCGCGCTCGTATTGGATGTCGCCAGGACTGCAGCTGGTGCGGTTCAAAGACCGTACCTCGTTCTGCGTGCACGTGTGTCTTCACACCTGCGCATCGCTTGGCAATAATCGTTTCCCAAATCGTCCCCCAACCATGCGAATGCACCAGATCAATCTGATTCTCGCGAAGCAGTCGCGTCAGCCCATGGATTACGCTAAAGCTGTTTCCAATTGGCTTATCCAAAGCAACAACTTTAGTTTCAGAAGACGCGATCCAAGATTTCGCTTCGCCTAAAGAGGTAAGCGAAACGATCATAGGTTCAAAGTGTTCGGGATCAAGATGATTAACGAGCCGCGCAACACAATGTTCAAGCCCACCAGTATCGAACTGATACACAATATAGGCGATGCGCAACGTTTCTGATTTCACTGCCAATTTTCTTAGCATCAATCTTCATCAAATTCACAAGAACCAGCGAAATCTATCCGCAAAATTGACGGTACAACGAGAGTCCCGTCGTTCTAACAACTCTTGGTCATTTGTGGTAGCAAGATGCAGGAATTCGTCGTTGGAGTGGATATTTCAGAAATCCGAACCCGCACAACCGTAAACATTTGAGGGCGGGAATCGAAGAATCGATCACTAATTCCTGACAGCGGCTGGTAGATTTCCGCAAAAAAGACGCCTATTCGGCAACACGACCATCAGCGGCCGCACTGTGAGTGGTCTCTGACCGGCACCCCTCACTCTCATTCAGCGGCCGATAAAGTCGGGTGAGCCGCAATACGCCGGGACCCGAAACGCCAAATAGACGCGACAGAGTCGCACAGAACATTCTCAAATCCATTCCCAAACTGGCATTCTGAATGTACTCGATGTCTAACTTGAGCTTTCGCCTCACGCTCGCCAAATCAGTGTCTGGCGGAAGGTTGATTTGCGCGAGCCCAGTGATACCAGGCAAAACCTTCAACCGTTCCATATACAAAGGAATTTCTTTGGACAATATAGCGGTGAACTCTGGACGCTCCGGCCGTGGGCCAAAGAGGTCCATTTCACCCCGCACTATGTTGAACAACTGAGGAATCTCATCAAGATGGTGATCTCGCAGAAAGCGACCGACGGGTGTGACACGAGGATCGTCTTCTTGGCACCAAACAGGGCCCGTACTCAACTCTGCATCAAGTCGCATCGAACGCAACTTGTACATCGTGAAGGAGCGACCGTCCTTACCAGATCGAACCTGACGGTAGATCGCGGGTCCCTTCGACGTCAAACGCACAAGCATGACCAGCACACAAGTCAGCGGCAACGCTGGTACAAGCAGTAGCAGTGCGATAAAGCGAATGAGCACCGTCTTCCGTCGGAAGTACGGAGCAGCCTCGATCCGTAGCGGCCCAAGCTCTGGCACGGATTCGTAGCTATTGTTGGACAATTTTTCTAACATGGGAGGCACTGAATTTCTCCGCGACTAGTTTCATCGTGTAACGATCCGCATCACTGGGGGTGGCCAAGCGTTCTTAAGGAAGTCGACAAGAAAAACTTTCCCTGCCTCACCCCGCGATAATTCTTCATTTCCGGCAGTCGCAACCGCAATTTGTATTTTGTAAAGCGTGGACGTGCCAGCAAACTCAATCCTGGGATTGCCTGACGCCAACCAACCGGACGCTCCGTCACTCCAGGCGTAGAACGAGTCCATTTTTGCACGCTGCAAATCATTCGTACGGAACCTAGTTCGCCAAAAACTATGCGGCGAAATGTCAACGACTTCTCTCTGACCTTGCTGCTCGTAGTCTTGACTAGAGTAGCATATCTCTGGCACGTGTACTGAAATTGGTCCATGAGGTCCTGCAACGATCACTAAAGTCACCACGCCACCATTTAGGTTGTTCACATAAGTACGTTGTACCCATCCTGTGGCTTCAAGAATGTCTACTGTTTCTTCGGTAACTTCGGGCTCGGACACCATCCGCCAAGGACCGATTTCCTTCGGAATCATTGACAAATCCAAAACGACCGCTTCACGCTCCCCATCCCAACGGTGTGTGAACGCACCTTGCATTAAACCCGATGTGATTGTCAGGCCGCCAATAACGACCGTCGCAAGCAGCCACCGCAGTTTTTTTCGCATACCTACTCCATCCTGAAGACAAGGACTAACGCTAGTCAGTCAGCATATTCAACAACCAATACAATCGCAAGGAATTTGCGATCATTGGTGGTTACCCGACAGCAAATTCAGCTCGCCGAGTGTAACGCGGTCTGAACGTGACATAATCGTTGACTCCAACCCCAAAAGCTTAGCACGCTCAAAAGTCTGGAGTGCCGCTCGATTGTCTCCAGCTTTCATCTGAGCTGCGGCGAGCCGAAACAAAACTCTTGGATCTGGATTCGGAGCGTGTACCAAATGGCCTAAAAGCGTGACCGCCTCGTCAGCTTTACCAAGGCCGACAAGCACAATGCTTTTCGTATCGAGTAAGAAAGGCTTCTCACCCCGCGCCTCGATCGCCTTGTTAATCAACGTTAAGGCCTCTTCCTTTCGATCACTTGTCTGAGCCAACAAAGTAGCAAGGTTGTTTTGAATAATCGATTCGTCCGGATACTGTTTCAGCAATCCCTCCAATAGGCTGATCGCTTCCTGCTCTTGGTCTTGCAACATCAAAGCAGCTGAGACAATCAACTGCATGGGCAAGCGCTGATCAGCTCTAGCTCGATTCCAAATTTCATTGGTACGAAGCCAGGCCGACTCGTCAGGTAAACCGATGGACAGAACAGACAACAAATTCGTCAGCAACGGAATTGTTAGTGGCTGCTGGGATATTTGATTTCCCTCCAAGATCAAATCCAAAGCTTCATCATGGCGACCTAAATGACTAAGAGCGACCGATAAGCCAGTCATCATTTTTGGATCTGCCTCATAGGCTTGTCGTAGCCATGATTCGGCGAGAGAAAATTGATTCGACGACAATAGTATTTGGCCAATCCCTTGAGAAATTGTTAACTTTTCGTCCGGAAAAATCCTCAACATCTGTTGGAAATAATCTTTGACCTCCGCTTCGATCTCAGATTCGCGACCACTCAACAGAAACAACCTCAATCGCATACGCAGCAAGAGAAGCATTTCGTCAAGTTCAGTATTGGCCATCGAGGCTTCCAAACGGATCAGCTGGTTGAATGCGTCGTCGAATCGTTGTTGGCGACCGTAAAACTGAATAAGAGGTAACTGGGAAGATTTTGCTGTTTGGTTAGGCGCCTCGGCACGCGCCAGCCAATGTTTCTCGGCCTCACCAATCTTGCCCTCCGACTCCATGCTCAACGCAATCAACATCTGATCCATCGGAGTCAAGCTGCCAGCCTCCTCGATTTCCGACAGAAGAATACGCGCTTGACTCAACGCCTGCCGTCCACCACGTCGAAACAACAAGTGAGCTTTCAATCGAACATCTTCGATAGTGCCCGTTTCCCCTGTATTTTCTAACGCAAGCAGCTGTTGTAACTCTTGCCAAGAATCTGCCGTGCCGTTTCGAGAAAGAGCGATCGCCAGCGACCGCCTTGCAATCGGTAACCCAGGATTCTCTTTTACGATACGCCGCAACAGCGATTCTGCCTCCGAGGGGTTCGTCTGACCTAAAATGCGTGCAAAAGACAACTGCAACGGTACATCTTCCGGAGTCTGCTCGGTGGCCGAGCGCAGGATTTCTTCAGCTTTCTGTGATTCCCCGAGTGAAGCCCATCCCCCCCCAATCAGCAATGCTCGCTCCGCGATGGGCATTTTCAGTTCTTTGCTTTCGAGCGTCTCTAGCAATTGTTTTGCCCGATCGGGGTCACTCACTAAATAGAATCGGAACAAGGTGATCCAAGCGGTTAAGTCTTCGCCTTTCGACAGTTTTACCGCCTCTCTTAATTCCTTTTCCGCCCCTTCCTCATCGTCACTCAACAAAAGCAATTGAGACTTCCAAATTCGAGCAATCGGATTTGACGGATCCCCCTGGATGGCAGCATCTGCTTGCAGTAAGGCGGCCGGCAAATTGTTTGTTTGCTCCGCCACAGCAGCCGTCATAGCCGTAAAGAAGTTAGAGTTAGGGACAGTATCCTGAATCTGTGTCAGATAGGCTTCGGCTTTGTCAAACTGCTTAGATTGGTACAAATTACGAAGCAACCGTTGATAAATCAACAATCGGCGATCGTTTAATCGGATCGCCTCTTCGTAGGCATCGGCCGCACGTTCGTACCGCAGAAATCTTTCTTCAATGGCACCCAAGAGGACATGGCCACGGGACCAAGAAGGGGACCGTTCCACAATTTCACGTTGCAGGTCCGTAGCTTTTCGAAGCGACGCTGTAGACCCGGACCTCAAGAAGAAATTCGCTTGGATAAATCGCCAAAAAACACCTTCATCTCCTTCCGCCTCGCGAAGCCTGGCAATTGCTTTCTCAGTCGCAGCTTCGTCACCCTGAGTCAGGGTGAGTTCCGCAAGCATCCCGAGGGCTGTGATATCGTTCGGATCTTTTTCAAGGATCTGCTGATAAACTCCCTTCGCTTTCTCAATCGCAGATGATTCTCTAAAAATATTAGCGATCAAAGATCGAATGTTATTTTCTTGTTCTGCTGGAGCGCCTTCGATTGCCTTTTCAAGAAAAACGAGGGCCTCCTCATTCTGATCACGGGCAGTCAAAATCTCGGCTTTTAGTTGAAAGTAACGCCACTCGTCGGGTGTAATTTCCCGAAATTGCTCCAGCGCGAGATCGCACTCTTCCAACTTGTTAAATCGTTGATAAATCCTGGCAATACGCCTCCAAAGCGGCGCAGCCTGCTCATTCTTCGCACCTAACTCGGCAACCTGTTCAAAAATGACGGATTGTCTATCAGCTCCGGATTCAATGAGCGATCTCAGGAGAGACACTATTTCTAGTCTCCAGTCATTAATTCCCACATCGGCTGCTTTCTGCAGCGTTTGCTCAAATTCGGACCAGTCCCTCAAATTACGAGCTCGTTGGGCTTGTCTTTCGTATTGGAGTTCTGCAATGTCGATCAATGCCAACTCTTCGCTTGCAATTTCCTTTGCGACATTCGACATCATGGCGACGGCCTTGCCGCTGTCACCAACTTGCCGCCAAGCCTGAGCGGCCCGCCGAGCAATGCCTAGATTGCCTGGCATTAGCGATGCAGCCTGCTCATACGCAGCAGCAGCTTTCCCCCACTGGTCCAAGGCTGAATAGGCGCTTCCCAACGTTGCAACCAAGCGAAACCGTTGAAAATTTTCAGTTGCGTCGGTGGGAACCGCCGGCATGGAATCCAATGTACTGCTGGCAAGCTTCATCGCCTCCTTCGGTTCATTTTCCGCAATGTGAAGGAGGGCGCGCAACAGGTCAACTTGATTTTCAAACATCACAAGAGACCGTCGATTTCTTGGTCCGGAAGATTTCTTCAGCAACACATCAACAATGGCGTTCAAACCCTCTATCTGCTTCCGCACATTCTCGAAATCTTCGAGTTCAAGATAGCTGTCTGCCAAACGCATTCGTATTCGAGCACCATCATCAATCTCGGAAAGCTTCTCAATACCCTCAGTCCACACTTCAACCGCTTGTTCCGGCTGATCCATCATGAGGTGTCCATCGCCCAAGCGACGAATCGCATTCTCGCTAGTCGGGTCAACTTCAAGGACTCGACCAAACAGAACCATGGCTCCTGATAGCCAAGGCTCTTGGGTGGATCCGACCGCAGCACGGCCGATGGCAGCCTCAGCAACTGCCAGCATCTCGCTTACACTTTGATCCTCATCATCCGCTTCGGCCTTCGCAAATTTGATGGCTTTCTCGAGATCAGGATCAGCCTCACTGCCTTGCTGCCTGAGCCAATCGTAACGAGATAACCTCGCCGCCGAACTTTTCTCATTGGCTGGTGAGTCAACCATCCGATCCATGACACTGGAAGCCAAACGGTTGCTTTCCTCTTTGGTTGCACCGGGCAGATCGAACTTTCTCAGTGCTTGGCAGGTTATCACTGCCAGACGGATCCTCTCCGGCTGTAAATTCACAACATCGAGGAGCTTCTGTGCTGCGTCTGGTCCGACAGAGGGATCGTTGATCGCCTGCTGATAGCGTGCCAAGGCATAAAATCGCTTCACGTCAGCAAGATCGTCAGGCAGTGATCGTAACGTCTGTAAGGCCAACTCCGTATCACCAGTATCGAGATACAACTCGGCCAGACGCTTTCTTAGCGAGATCAACCGCTCTGCTTGCGACTGGGAATCTGCACTCTCGTCGGCTTCCACAATCCCGATCGCCCGAAGATGCAATTCAACACAACGTTTTTTTTTGGCAGGTTTTGTTGCAGATTTGTCAAACGCTCCCGCCAATTCGAACCAAGCATCCGCATCACTGGGATGAAAACTGAGGTATCGAAAAAAAGCCTGCGATGCAGCATACCATTCTTCGTTCTCGATATATTTGCTAGCTTCCTGTCGATAAGACTCAGCGGCCCGAACGCGTTGCTGCTGATACAACCAGTAGCCAACTCCCCCAACGAAAAGTACAAAAGTGAAAAGTAGGGTCAACAGTTTCCAATTGACACCCATTCGTTTCTTCATCATGTCTGCCCCCAAATCCGCTGAATCTACTTAAGGCGGTCTTTCGTTCCACTATGCATTCACATACTCATACTGTCCGTAAGCCGCAACATACTGCCGCTTTGGAACTCCATTCACCACGACACCAATCGGATTGTGAAAAACTTTTTGAATTCGTCTTCTCACCTGGGACATTTGAGCCATGCGACTGTATCCACAACGCACGCAAATCAAGGCGACATCGGATCGGCAGGTAAACAAAAGAGATTCGCCGGCGGCGAGAATTGGTGGAGTATCGATCACGATGTACCGATATCGCTTGCGAAGTTCGATCATCAGCTCATCGATCGATTGCTTCTGTAACAAAGCATGCAAATCTCGTGGCTGAAGGCCTGAGGTCAAAACGTCGAGATTCCGATCTACCGAGGCAACGATGGCATCATTTACGGTACAATTCCCATGGAACACATCGAGCAACCCCCAATCCGTCTCGACCCCCAACATGCGGCTAATGTCGGGCGACCGAAAGTCGGTCTCCATTAGCAGTACAGGCTCCTTGGAAGACCTCGCCAAGCTGAGGGCCAGCTGGGTTGACACATGCGTCTTACCTTCACCAGAAATCGCACTTACAACAGAGATCACCTGCGCATCCGAGAGTTGTGGTGAGAGACGAAGATTGTTGCAAAGATGATCAACACTTTCCTCGAACAAAGTTGGCGGATTTCCGGCGTTCTCCTTTTGGGATGGTGTCGGCAAATACTTCGGTAAAACCGCAATCTCACCAAGAACTTCAACTTGATGCTCCTGCACACGAGCGGAATCCGTCACACGTTGCACAAAGAACTCGTAGAGCACGACAAAACCAAGCGGCACCATTAACGCACCGAAACAACCAACACCAATCGACGCCCAAGGGCTAGCGACTGCTCTGGTCGGAAGAATTGCTTCATCAACAAGCTCAACTCGGGCTGGAGCAAATTGTTCCGTTCGCAAAGTCACAATTCGCGAAGAAATCTGCTCGTAAACTGCCTCGTGACGCTGCAATTCATTTTTCGCAAACTCAAGCTCAAGCTGATCGGCATTGGCATCTCCGCGAACACCCCTTTGCCTGACAACCTTTTTGTCCAGATAATCTCGAATCGCTTCTTTCTGTAGGATCTCTTCTTCAACATCTCTTAAAAGCTGACTCCGGTTGCCGTTCAGCTGGCTCAGAATCGCTTCTCGCCCAGATTTTTTGAATTCAGCCTGGTGGTTGGCAATCTTTTCGTCGATCTCAGCCGCCTGCTTTTTCATTTCTTGATAGCGGTCCGAGTTGGTCGGATCAACAAAGGCTGCTTCCCATTGACTCAATCTCTCCGCGATCTCTTTTTTTAATTTCTGCAGATCCTGGTAACCTGTTTGGGTTTGATAATAAGTCTTCAAATCTGCCTCCGACACTTCAACCGGATTCGCATTCAAATGCTGGTTCAAAGCATGCTTTCGGGCCTTCGCGACTTCGATATCTACTTCTGTACGAACCAGCAAATCCTGAATCGACTGCATTGGATCCAACGGATCTTGGACCGAATCAGTTCCGTGGATTGCAGCCACCGATCGCCCCAGTTTTTGAACATTCTTTCGCAATTCCTGCAGTGTCACCTCGCGGCGATCTTTCTCTTCCTGGAGCAATTCAACCATCGCACGCTCATATCGCTTGCCATAGTCTCGATGATAAGTCATGTAAGAATTAACTACCGCTTGCACCACATCTTTTGCAGCCAATGGATTTGTGTCTGTGAATTGAACGCGTACAAGCTCCGATTTCGACACGAGGTTGACTCGCAAATTGGTTTGGACCCATCGAAACGGGTCTTCATTTTTTGCGATCTCGGGGAACTTCTTGTAAAGCCCCGAAAGAGCAGGGGCAACGACGGCACGGGTCCCAAATAGGTTCAACTGTGTGCTGACGAACTGACTGGAATCTTCCTTCTGATAGACCAAACGCGGAGCGCGACTCTTGATTCGTAGCACAGAAGAGGCAACATACTCCGGCTTGATGGCGTACCAGAGGACAAGCCCCAGACCGGAAGCTAAAACGATTCCAATAGGAATCGTGACCTTCCACCACCGAACCTGTGCCGACCAGACAAGCCGCAGATACTGCAAAATCTTATCGCTCTCGCTGGACTCACTTCCAGGGCCAGGACCGTACGCGGAAGAACTCGGTCGACCAACGACAAGATCCGCTTGAGCATTCCGGTTTGTCAAGGCCTGCTTCGGAGGGTATTTTGTCATGAAAACCTCAACTGCACATTGTCAATTACTCGTGTCGTTACAAGCTGTGTTGGCACCACACCAAGGTCACTCCTCAGGCCCAGAGACGCTAGGTCGCCGAGCTTCTCGGAAAAATTCGCTGGCTTCCACTACCGATTCCTCAGGGAAGACTTTCCCAATCACCCAAAGCATGAGACACAGTAATGCTCCGGCAAATGGAACCATCAAAAATCCTGCAAAGTCGTGCGAAAACTTTTTTGCAGCCTCGCTTCCCATCTGTTCGTACAAGAGGCACGTGCCGACAATACGCGTCACATTCGCCAAAACCGCCACAGGCAGCACAGCCAGCATGACAAGGCCACTGGCCAACCAAGTTCGTTTTGCGACGACAAGCAACGCAAACGCAAACGCAGCAATTCCGAAGAAAATACGAATCCCCGAACATGCTTCTTCCACACCAAAACGCTCGTCCCCGATGCGAATAACATTCGCCTCTGCAATTGCCGGCTGCCCAAGAATCACAAGGACTGACGTACTGATTTCCGTAGCAACCCGCTGCAGTGGCATCCGCAGAGCAACTTCTGCGACGTACGGAAGTGGAATCGCAAACCAAAGGAAACAAATGGATGGCAAACACCACCAAAGCAGATGCCTTCCCCCCAACGCCAGAACGATACCAGCGAGCCAGAGAAGGATTGTCCAATTCTCGACCGGAGTGTAGAAGTAGTATCCGGCAACATACCGAATGGCAAGTGCGGCGATTACAGTGAGGCCCCCAGCGAAAAGCTCCGGTTGAACCAAATCTTTCGGAAAGGAACTACGGTTCAGATAAAGAAAAATTAGGCTGATTGGCAAGACCAAATACCCATGCGAGTAATCGGGCTCAGTCTCCCAGATATTGACAAATTCAACGAGGCTTGGCCAATATGACCAACCGCCGATCGCTAAGAGCACAAGCCCACACAACATCGGCAGACCTGCTCCCATACCTCGTCGTCCCTCGTCAGATTGAACCACCTCAGGCGGCTTAACGGGCGATTTCTTTTTAGCGTGTGCCTTCTGTTTACTAGTCATCCCTTATCGCCCCGCCACGCATGGAGTCGCCAACTGACTATCATGTTGGATGGTTGTTGTTATTTCTTGCTCACCAACGACGTCGCTGATACGACCAAACCGAAAGTTCGCGAGTAGCAAGTCTAGCTTAGACTCCGTGCTGTGGAGATTAACGTAGTGGCGAAAACGCGTGAGCCTACTGCCTAATTTCACCCGAGGTTGTTGTGGGTCAAGCTCCCAAGGATGAAGGTAAAATACAAAGGGTCGACCTTCGGCGTTCACTCGCTTCAACAAATTAATCGTAGCGGCCAGTGGGAATAAACGAAAATAACCGCCACCCGAAACAGGCACATTCCAGAGACCCCGACGACAGACCGTCATCGGAAACTCTTTAATTAATCCACTTGGCGTCGAAATTTGGTGCATTCCTAAGGGTGAATCACTGAACCCGTAGCGGTCATGAAAGCTCGTCGGGAATAAACTTGAATCTACCTCAAACCCCTCTTCGACCAAGATCTCGAAAGCCCAAGTATTCGCCGGAGTGATGGAAAAACTAGGAGCGCGAAAACTTGAGACGGCCCCTCCTATCACCTGTTCCAGAACGTTTTTTGATCTTCGAAGATCGGCTCGAAACTCCTCGGGCGTCTGCTGGTAAATCAACCTATGCCAGTATGTATGAGAACCGATTTCGTGTCCAGAATTATAAATCCTTCGCACGAGCGATGGAAAACGCTCCGCTATCCATCCGAGCACAAAAAAGGTTGCCTTGACGTTGTGCGAATCGACCAAATCCAAAAAGCGGCTGGTTGACTCTTCAACCCGACAGTCAAAATCCGCCCAATCGGAACGTTTCACTCCGGACTCGAAGCCCGTCACTTGGAAATAGTCCTCAACATCTATTGAAAGTGCGTTTTTCAAGAAAGAAAACCATCGCTATCGGACAACGAACCAAAACCATCAGCTTTTGCACCACCATGCCTTCCTTGACTTGAGGAACCATAACTCACCACGTAATAAAGAGCCCGCATTCTGCCAGGAAAGCTCTGCTTACGCAATATTTTTGAGTCCATTAGAATTAATTGCAACGATCAAAAGCATTAACACACTGGAAACAACTGAACCGATTCGAAACTCCATTTACCAACACACCTCAATACCCAACTGCGAGCTGGGCCGCGTCGCGGCAACAATGACTGCCAGCGAACCAGAACACGAAATCTCCTGCGACGAAAACAAAATCGACTGATTCTCCCCTGAAAGCAAAACCACAATGCAGGTTCACTCGGACGGCCCCCAATCAACTTTGGTTACCACCAGAAAACGCAGGGGCCTAATGCAAAAAAACGCTGGCAGCTTAAGCTGCCAGCGTTTTCTAGTTAACTTTCTTATCGCCAAATCTTGACTTAACGATTACGTCGAACACGAGCGACACACGCACCAAGGCAGGCGAGCAATCCCCAAACTACGAAGGTAGCTGGCTCTGGCACGGCAGCGGCGGTCGTTGTGTGTGTCCACGAACCTGCCGAAGCAGCGCCCAAGACGAAGTCTGTCGAGTTGGAGAGCTCGAATGCCGGATCTCCAGTTCGAGTAGCACTGAAGTTTGACGCGTCACTTTGCACATCACCACCAGTCAAGTTACTGAGGGTGACTGCACTTGAGCTAGTACCATCAAGCGAACTTGTTTGCGAAGCGCTGATCTCTCCATCCAACCCAGTAACAGCCAACTGATTGGACACACTGTAGATGTTACCGACATTACCCGGTCCAGTGTAAGTGTCGTCTGAAGCAACAAAGGTGAAAGATGTTCCTATGTTCGAAGCAATCTGGATATTGGTTTCGGTCAGCCTAGCTAAAGCAGTCGTTTGAGAAGAAGTAGCGGTCGTGTTTAACGTGTCCACGTCGACCACTCCGAGTGATACCCACGTAGCTGTCGACACATACATCGAACCAGCGATCGGGTCAAAGTCGCCCGCGCCATTATCTAACACGGTGTACGCTGGACCACCCTGCGTGATAGAAACCTGCAACGAAGCATCGGACTTTTGGACAAAAGCCACAGCCAGAGCAACAGTCAAACAAACAATAATTTTCTTAGACATTTCAAAAACCCTCTAATAAACATTAATCACAACTTTTTAATTACAAAAGATCAAAACTAGCTGTGATCGCCTCGCGGCGGCCGAAAAAGTTCGCACACCGGTGAGTGAGGGAGTCTTAGTGAAGAGGCCAACCTGAGGCCGAAGCTGCCATTAAAGTCAGGAAAGAGCAGATCCCGTACAATCGCTGAGGAAGATCCAGATGTTGGACCATCACCTCCACCGGAATCAAGCCCACCCAGCGATGCGGCTGAGTTCATTTGAAATTCGAAGGCCGCCCAATGATCTTCTTCAGAAGGATCGACCGCGTCTTCCTGGGCGCCTCGCGGCGCTGAAGATTGCTGCTGCTTAGCAGCAATGCTGCTTCCTTCGACATCAACTACAAAACTAGCGTCACATTGGCTAACGCACGTCACGCAAAGCGCGATCGATAGCAGCATGAACGTTAGTTTGAGTCGGTTAAACATATATCTAGCTCTTTCCTCTTAATTCGAATTTCCAGTATGACTGATCAAAACCATCACTTCAAGTCACTAAATCTTTTTTTTGGGGGGTGGAAATCATGCAGCCTGCTACTCCATAACTTCCTTCGCTACTCACAAATCCGGACAGCACCAACAACTCGGAACAGCACCAAGCGACCCGCCCAGGGCCTGAAAACCAGGGGGCATAGGCAAAATAGAGGCTCTTCTCGCCACACGCCACGACTTGGGCTTTGAACCGCGTTAAAAGAAACAAACACCGTCCTGCGGCTAGCTGGATTTTGGCGACCAAGGTTGCCTCAGATTCTTTTCCAGCTTACCCACCGCAAGCTGAACCTAGACACTGCAATACGGGCGCGACCAAAATGCCGGCGCGACCGTTGGACAACCAGGCAGATCAGCACTGAGATCCATTAAGGCAAAACATACGGCGATTCCGCGGGCGCAAGACGGTCCCCATGAGGGGGGCGGGGGGGTATTTTCTCTGGACAAGGAAAAACATGCCAATGCCTCAACACGCTGACAATTCAATACTGTCTCATGGCTTTTAGAAAGATTCAGAATCAGCTGAGTGACTGGCAAATCAGCAGCGGAAGACAAAGCCACCGTCGAATTTGGCATTGAGCGATGAACAGTTGGCTCCGACATCCGATCGTAACTCATTCGTGACATCGATCCCCGTGAGACTTCGGGACACTCGTAAAACTTTGGATGCGGCTCGAAGTTGATCGAAAATGCCCGACGTTGGGCTTGAGGTTCATCGCCCACGGACCGGTGACTGGAGGTTTGGTTTTATTCCCCCTATACTACTGGGCCGTCTCCATCAATGGGGCCGATTCAAAATAACTCATCCTCGTCGTTTCGATCAACGCGCCATTGCAGGGGAAACGATCCACTGCCTCGAGCAACAACTGTAGCGGCTGCCACGCAGCTTGCTTTTCTCGACAGAACTAAAAGGGCATCAGTCGACAACTGTGCACTCGTCTTCACAAGGCGAGGAAGAAAACAGCAAATGTCTAAGCGCAACCTTGCCATCGAATCATTGGAGAAGCGGACCGTTCTCTCAGGAGCGACTCTGACATCGTACAGCATCTTGGATTTTGAAGTCGACAAGGTACCGGATGCAGACTGGTTGCTTGAGTCTCCGCGAGACACTGCGTCTGCCTATGTACAAGCAAAGGGCGATTCGGGGGCCAATGTTTTCTCAATCGCTCCGGGCGCAGGCCGTAATGGAAGCCAAGCTCTGCTTGTGGAATCCCTTGACGCAGGAATGGGGCTTCCAGGTTTCTGGGTCAAACAGGGCATTCAAAATGGTGGATGGGTTGGCCAATCGAACAGCGATCGAGGTTATTTTCTGCCACGTGGAATGCAGGCAAACCGACTTGAATTTTGGGTTCGCTTCGAGGACGGTTTCCGAAGTGAGTATGCGGCCGATCCGAATATTTCTCGCACGATGGATGTCGGCACCTATCATTACAACCCTGGAAAGAACAGTTCCCGAGTCGTCGAGTCAGACAATTGGCACTTCTATCACAAGCTTGTATTGCGTCATGACCAGGCGGGTGATGACTGGATACACGTCATCTTGAATGAGTCTCCGCAGGACCAACGGACTGGTTCGGGTGGGGTCACCCTGAATCCGACAAGCCCAGCTGGTAATTACTGGGAACTTCTTACTCGCTTTTATGTCGACCTGTCACCCTATTTCAGCGACCCCGAGATAGGGTATCCGGCCAAGATGTGGATCGATGACATTCAGTTGAATTACGTCGAAGAACCCGAACTCGTCGAGGTGACGTTTGGAGACAGCGTCGATGGGCAGATAGTGATTGCCAAACCTGAAGTGGTGCGAGACCTTGATGTCAGTGTGACTAATCTTTCGTCATCAACAACGACCGGATATTTGAAAAAGCATGCTCATTGGAGGTTGTTTTCGGAGGTTTTCGATACGCAAACCGGTGAGGCCGTTGACTACTTGACACTTGAGCCTCAGGAAACGCGTGATCTGACCTTTCGGATCAACCCCAATTCAATGGCCCTGGGGACATCTCACCGAGTCGGCTTGGTGTTTGTGCCTAACGGTGCCCCCACACCACGGGCCATCTCGACCAATGACGCTAACGTCGAACTCGACAATATCTATCCATACAGTGGTCCTGCTGACGGAAATTTGTTTGGTGGATTTCAAAATGTGAGAATCCAAGCCGAACTCGAAAACGCTCCACCAATCGTGCAGGGAGGAATTAATTTTGAATCAACCATCAACAGTTCGTTTCAAGGGGTTTTGCCGGCTAGTGACAGCGACGAAGACTCCCTGACTTATTCGTTGCTCGAGCATTCCGACACGGGCGCCATTTCGCTCGATCCGCAGACAGGCGTCTTCAATTTCATTCCACAAACTGACTTTGAGGGTATCTTCCGATTTCGGTATCT